>JAIOPL010000007.1 GCA_021413925.1 Verrucomicrobiota bacterium | reverse complement strand
CAAGGGCTGGCCTCTCATCGGCTACTTCTACTGGTCACTCATGGATAACTACGAGTGGGGGTCTTACGCGCCCAGGTTCGGTCTCTACTCCCGGACTCGCGAGGCGGTGGACTTCATGGGCGACAATGCCTCGGAGACCTATGCACAGGAAATTGCCTCGGCAAAGAAACTGCCCGGATTCGGGTGATCTCTTTCCAAGTCTTAAGGCTTCGGGGAATTCATTTCGAGGCGATCTTATTGAGTCGACTTGAGATATCTTTCATCAGGCGACTATCCGAGATCATCCAGTGGTGGAGCATGGTGGGGATGCACACCTCCTCGCCCATTGACCAGCGGCTACTCTCAGCTGGAATGACAATAAGGTCGAAGGGCGTCCAATAGCTGGTAATAGGCAACGACTCCAATCGATGGGAGGAAGTTTTCAGATCATGTAAGAAAGTGCTCCCTGGGCGCATTTGATTCACTCCCTCACTCGAGTGAAGATAGGCAGCCCAGGTTCCCTCATGCGGTCCGCTGATCGAGAAAAATGCATCCGCCCTCTGATGTCCCCCGAGTTCCTGGAGATAATAGCGTGCGATCAAGGCGCCCATGCTGAATCCCACAAGTGCGAAGCGTTCTCCGCTGGCCAACTGCTCTTCCAGCAGCCCATGTAACTGCAAGGCCATCATGGGGAGACCGTCCCTGGCATCATGGGGATCCAGCGTGGGAACGAGACACTCGTGTCCCCGCTCGGCGAGATGACTCGCCAGTTTCCCCATCACGGTCCCGTTATCCTGAAACCCATGAACAAGAACAACCTTCATGGCATCAGATGGGGCGCTTACTGAGAATGCAACTTACCAGTCGGTTCATGTGGATTCCTGTCGGTTCATAAAAGTTTCCAGGCCGAAGCCTGACTCCAGTAGTAGTACCCTAGCATCAAAATGAGCTAATTGCATAACCGAGCTTCGGTTAGGATCCCTACTCGTGCAGCCGCAAGATCGCCGAGGGGGGCGCAAAGCAAGAATCCTTGAAAACTTTTTCCGGGTTTGAGGAGAGTTGTTGTTACCGCCGGTCCGCTGCTTTAGAATCCAGCACTCGCATTGCTTGATCACTTGATGGAAATTTCCAAACCCGTCTTCTTCGTCACTCTCTCCGATCCGCTTCTTTTCTCATGACTCATTACCAGGCCCTTAATGTCTTGCTGGATTCATCCGCCGATGAGATCAAGTCCGCATTCCGCAAGCTGGCCATGCAGCATCACCCCGACAAGGGTGGGGACCCGCACCTTTTCGACGCCATCCAGAAAGCCTATTCGGCACTCTCGGATCCCGCCAAGCGCATGGAGTACGACGCATCGCTCAAGCGGCGCCCGGTTCAAGACTTGAAAAAACTCTCTTCACAGCTAGCCCACCAATTCTGCAACGCATGAACGCCAAGACCATCCGAGAATACAAGGAGATCATCTCCGGACACTTCACCCGCGCCACGACCGACAAGGAGGCTCTCGCGAAACTCGCGGAGTTTTCCTCCCAGTTGAGGGTCTCCATCCAGGACATCGTCCGCCAGATTGTCGTGAACCCGGAGGATCCCCTCTTGCACGCTTATCTGGGAGCCGCGTTCTATGCGGCGATCAAGACAACCGATCTGAGATTCATCAAGCGTCTCGCCGTGCCCTCCACCTCCGCCAACAATGCGATCGAAAGAATCCGTGCCGCCGGCATCCTGCAAATCTCTGCAGAGGCCCAGAAAGAAGCCCTCTGGCTCAAGGACTCCTACCCCGAGCTGCTCTGGATCACGATTCAACTCACCCTCCTCCATAGTCCCGAGCAATCCTGGGCCTCAACCGTGGTATCCAAAGACGAAATAGAAGAACAAGACGACAAAGACGATGACAACGCAGAATAACCCTCACACCCTTGCCGTCCGCGAAGCTCTCCAGCAGGGAGCAGGCGCCGCCGAGAAGCAACTCACCACGATCGGCAACGACTACGGTGACGACCAACTCGCCCTCATCGTGGGAGATCTCACGATCCCGGAGATCATTGTCATGTCCGATGAATACGACATGACCAAACCCTCTCTCATCAGCGCCTTCATTACGCCGGAGCAGTTCACCAGTGCTCTGGACCGCAAGGCGGAAGAATGGGGAGGGCTCTACGGCCCTCTCTCCCAAGAAGATCTCGAAGCCGCTCTCTACGAGCTCCAGGAGAATGTCGAGGGCTTCCTCTGTCCGATCGTCTATTCGAGCGATGATTCCGATCGCGAATACGAAATGCTCAGCACGCTCTTTGATCACCCGCACGGAATCAGACTTGTGCTTGTCTCCTGCGTCGGGCGCAAAGATTTCCACGAAATGATCGAGTCCCCGACTGATCGCCAACCGGGTCACGGCACCTGGCAAGGTCTTCTCACAAGCCTGCGTCAGCTGCGCCCGAAGGAATTCGGCGAATTCGTGGAGTACTACCGCGCGGAGGCCCCCGAGGGAGAGAAATTCATCCGTGTGACACAGTCCATTCTCCAGGATATCTCGGCGGAGACGCGCCCCCCGGAAGAGAAAAAGGAAGCTGAGTTTTTGACCTTCTAAGATTCCATGTCGGAAGGTTCCCATTCGCTTCAGGTCGCCGACACGCGCTCACCTTTCGCGAAGGCTCTCCATATCCTCCGTGATGGAGGGGCCTGTCCCGAAGAGATTGTCGGGGACCTTTCCTCGCTCGTGGTCGAACTTTCCAGGAAGCATTTCGGCATCACCTCGGAAGTCATGGTCGAGGGCGCTCTCGATGGGGCTGTCTCGCTCGTGAGCGCAGGCCTACTGCTCGCGGCCGGGCGGAGTTACTCGGATGCGAGGGTCGCGGAGATACTCAGGAACGAAGGGATTCGCGGTGCATGCTCGGTCTTCACCCAATACGTCAAAGAAATCACCGAGGGGCACCCCTACTACAAGACCCCGCACGAGGTCCTTCGCTGCTTCTTCACCGCATCCTCATCCACGCAAGGATGGACCCCCGGATTCAAGGAGCTCCAACGCCTGCACACCGAGGCGAAACACGAAACAGACATGGGTCTCGTGAAGGAATGGCTTATCAGAAATACCCCTCAGGGGCGTCGCCTGATTCAGAATCCTCATCCGGTCATCGATAGGGAAATGACCCACGAGGTCATCCGTCTGGTGATCCTTCAATTCTGCGGCATCCAGGAAAATATCGAGACCGATTTCGATATCGAGGATCCCGATATCAACGATTCCAGCATCGACGATCTCATGCGAGAGCAGGACGTCTACATCACTCTTGCCCCTGCGCCGTATAAGTCTGCCGGACTTCGTTACAAGGAGCTGCTTGCCACGATGCCTCTCAAGCTGAGGCTCACCCTCGACCCACTGAAAGGCCAATCCTGGTTCGATGAGAATGTCTTTCTACAGAAGAAGGAGTCATTGGAAGCCCCCAAGAAGGGGAAAGCCGAGGTGAAGGCGAAGGCCAAGGTTAAAGCAAAAGCCAAGGGAAAGATTAAGTAGAAGGTGTAGCTCCCTTCCTTGGCAGCTCTTCCTAGGGTAGGACGCTCTACGACCTAGTTGTGGTGATAGGGTTGGCTGGTCTAATCTCAATTACTCCGACATGGCCAACCCCAAGATCCTCTTCCTAGAACGGCCGCAGTCGCTCGCGGACCAGGTGGCGGAGGCATTGCTGGAAGGCGTCCCTTCGGGACCCTTCGATCTTTCCCAAACGGAGGTATGGATCCCGACCTCGGGAGCCGCCCGCAGGATTAGGCACTCGCTTGCAAAGATTTCCGAGACAAGGGGAAGCGGTGTGCTCTCGCCGAGGTTCTCATCACCGATGAAGGCTCTGCTGCCATCGGCTGTTGCCCTTGCGAGTCGCACGGACCGCGAGGCTGCGTGGGGTCTTGTTCTTCAAAAAGCCCCACGCGACTCCATAGAGCATCTCTTTCCCAGGAATGAGGTGCTTGAGGGTGAGCAGGCACTTCTGGGTACTGCCGGCATGCTCTGCGATCTCTGCGACATGCTGGCTGAGGGAGGGATCACGCCTCTTCTCCCCCGCATCCAGGAAGTCTGCGATGAGGATGCCGAGCGCTGGGCTGAGCTGGCCCCGCTCACTAAGAGCTACCTGGCAGAGCTCCAACGCCACGGACTGAGCGATCCGAACGTCGCACGACTTGATGGGATCAAGGGCCCAGCCAACGAATTGAAGAGGCTCTTCATCACCTGTATCCCGGATCTGCCGAAGATCGCCGAAAAGCGCGCCGAGTCACTCATGGAGCAGGGGATCCCTGTGACAGTTCTGGTCTGGAAGCCGGGAACCATGGGTGGCGGTTTCGAGGGCTGGGGGAGGCCGATCACAAGCGAGTGGCGCGAGTCGGAAATCTCGCTATTCCAAGACCAGATCGTGATGGCCAAGGATCCGGTGGAGGAGGCCTCAAAGGCTGTGGATTTCATGTCGGGAGCCGAGCCCCGGGGAAGCTATTCGCTGGTGCTGGGAGATCCAGAGCTGGGTCCTGCCTTCAATGCGGAACTGCTCCAACGCGGAGGCAGCCCGTTCCTTCCGGAGGGTGAACCTCTCTCGCTCACAGAACCGGCAATCGTGGCTGCCGAATGGATCTCTCTCAGACGGGACCGCAATCTCAGGACCCTGAGAAGGCTGTTGGAGGCGCCCCGATTCGCTGCATGGATTGGGGCTCAGTGCGGTCTCTCCCAGAAGGAGCTCCTGGAGGCCTGCGGCGAGATGATGGTGGAGCTCCTTGCGGAAACTATCACCCAGGCGGCTGGCTGCCTGGAGTCCTCAAAATCCCGGCCCCAGATTGCGCGCCTTTTGAAAGAACTCGATGCGTCCTTTGCTAAGGATTCTGCCTGTGTGCTTACGGAGGCCTGGTCCGATGACCCCGCGGGTGCGGAAGCTGTGCTGGAAGCCTGCGAGGAAAGCTCACCGGTTTTTAGTTCCTGGCCCGAACCACAGAAGGCGCGCGATGTGGCGCTGGTGCGTTCGCTTGCCCGTAGTAAAAAATTCGGAGCCTCCCAAGAGGGTGATACAGACCTCTCGGGCTGGCTCGAGGCCCCCTGGGCTGAGGGTAAGCGACTGGCTCTCTGCGGTTGTGTGGAGGGACGACTTCCGGCCTCGACCGACGGGCATCCCTTCCTACCCGATCAGAAGCGCCGTGAATTCGGGATCGCCGACAATGCCTCCCGCCGCGCGAGAGACGCCTATTTCCTCACGTGCCTGAGCAATGCGCGGCCTGCGGAAGACTTCCGCGCCAGTTTTTCCAAGTTCGGTCCCGACGGAAGCCCCTGCGTTCCCTCGGGACTCCTCATGCGTTGCGTGCCGGAGCAGCTGGCGGCTCGTGTTCTTGTGCTCTTTGAGAAGGCCGAGGGCTCCGGCACCCCTCTGCGTCGTGAGCACTCCTGGCCTTGGCACCTTCCCAAGCCCGACGACGAACTGATCACGAGGATCAGTCCCACGGACTTCAGCTCCTACCTGGCCTGCCCGTTCCGTTTCTACTTGGAGCGACGATTGCGTGCGGCCTCCTATGATCCGGAGGCCCGTGAGATGGACGCGATGCAGTTCGGCGACCTGATCCACAGGGTACTGGAGCGGTTCGGGAAAGAATCCCGAGGTGAGGGGGATCGCAAGGTGATCGAGGCGCTGATCCTCTCGCACCTGGAGACCGAGTCGAGGGAGCGCTTCGGTCAGGATCCCTCGCCGGCGGTGAGAGTGCAGCTCGAGGCCGCTCGTGTGAGGCTGATTTCCTTCGCGAGGGTTCAGGCCGAGGAATATGCCAAGGGATGGCGCATTCTGGAGAGCGAATACAAGATCGGTGCCGACCACCCGCAGGTGCTTTCCCTTGCCGGGCTCAAGCTTACGGCCAAGATCGACCGGATCGAGGAAAACGGGGATCTCATCCGCATCATCGACTACAAGTCCCAGGGCAGCCTCACCAAGCCGGAGAAGAAGCATTTCGGATCGCCGGCAGCAGCGTTCTTCAAGGAGGCAGAGGTCACTGTCAAAGGAAAGCCCAAGGCCTGGACGGACCTTCAGCTTCCGCTCTATCGCAGGATAGCGGAAACTCTCTACCCGGGACGTCCTGTCGAGACCGCCTACCTGGTGCTGGCGGCCGATCCCGAGCAGAGCGGTGTGAAGGCTCTCGAGTTGGATACTGAGCAGATGGAATCGGCCGTGAAGTGCGCTGAAGCGGTGGCATCTCGATTGGTCGGCGGTGTCTTCTGGCCACCCCGGACGCTCCCTTCGAACTGGGAGGACAAATTCGAGTCGCTCTTCCTTAACGGAAAGCCAGAGCACTGCATCGACGAGGAAACCATCCGATATCTTGAAGGAAAGAAGGAGGCCGTCTTGTGAGCAGGCTTATTTCCAACATGATGCTCGTGGCCAATGCGGGCAGCGGCAAGACCTACCAGCTCACAAGCCGTATGGTAACGCTCATGGCGCTGGGTGTGGAGCCGCGCAAGATCGCCGCACTGACCTTCACCAAGAAGGCTGCGGGTGAGTTCCTCGATGCGGTTTTCCTCAGGCTCGCTCATGCGGTGCTTGATCCCGAGAAACTCAAGACACTCCGGAAGGACACCGACATCGAGAACCTGCGTAAGGGGACAGAAATCCCTGACCTAGATGAGGCGCGCTGTCGGGAGCTTCTCCGGGAATTTGCCCTTCAGGCTGGAGTCCTCACCATGGGGACAATCGACAGCCTCTTTGCCAGGATAGCGCGCGCCTTCCCGCTGGAGTCGGGACTGCCGGGGGAATTCTCCATGATCGGGGACTCGGAACTCGAGCAGGCACGCATGGATTCCTTGGCGTCTATCTTCAGAGCATCCGTGAAGTCGACCGGAGGATCGGAGTTTCTCGATCTGGTACGCAAGATTTCGCGGAGGCAGGGAGAGAGGGAGGTCTTCCGCACGCTGCTGCGGGCGGTGGAGGGGTACCACGCGAAGTTCCTCAGAAGGCCTGAAATGATGTGGGGCGACTCGCCCTCGATCTGGAAGGGGGGAGCGAGCGCGATCCTCTCATCCGGTGCCGTGAAGTCAGCCGCGGAGGCTCTCTGGGCAGCTATCCTGCAGGAGCACCCGGATCTCACCGAAGGATCCAAGGGCCTCTGGAGAACCAATCTCGACCTTGCAATTGCTCAACGCCCCGGCACGGCCTGGAGCGAGGAGCTCGATAAATTCGTTTCGGAAAAGCTCTGCAAGCAGACAGCCAATAAGGACTGCGATTACATCCCGACAGGGGGTGCGGCTGCTGCTCGCGTCTATCTGAGGGGTGGCGTTCCTGCGGCCCGTGAGGCACTGGTGCATGCACTGCTCCGACCTATCTACGAGAGCCTCCTGGAGCGCAGCAAGGCGCTCCACCAATTCATGGAGAACTTCGAGACTACCTACCACGAGACGACACGCAGTCGCGGCAGGATGACCTTCTCGGACGTGACCGATCTCCTGGCCTCCCAGGTGAAGAGCGGTGAATGGATGGCCAGTGCCGGTTACCGCCTGAACGCGAAGCTCGATCACTGGCTGCTCGACGAGTTTCAAGATACGAGCCGGATCCAGTGGAGCGTCCTGGAGCCTTTCATCGACGAGGTCATCCAAGACGACAGTGAGGGACGCTCGCTCTTCTATGTGGGGGACACCAAGCAGGCGATCTACTCATGGCGCGGGGGTGATCCGAAGCTCTTCTTCGAGATCTTTGAGAAGTACAACCGCGGCTGCAGTACTCCGGGGGAGAAGAGGATCCAGGAGTCTGCCCTCGATCATTCCTACCGCTCGGCCAAACCGATCGTGGATATAGTGAACATGGTCTTCGGTTCACTGGCCGGAGTGGCTCCGAAGCTTGAGATTCCTGAGAAGACGCTCATCGCCTGGGAACAGGGTTGGAAAAAACATATCATAGCCGACAAGAACGAAGACCTGCGTGGCTATGTCCGCTGGGAGTCGGTCGAATCGGAGGCAGGTAACGATGAAGAGGGCTCACCCATGCTCCACCGCAAGATCGCCGATATCCTTGAGGATGTGCGCCCTTGGGAACGCGGCCTGAGCTGCGCGGTACTCCACACGAAGAACGAACACGCGGCTCATGTGGCTGCTCTGCTCCAGGCTCGGGGGATTCCGGTCTCTCTGGAGGGCAAGGCAAATCCCTGCACCGACAATCCTCTCGGTGCGGTGCTGCTGGCAGCGTTCCGGTTCACAGCATCGCCAGACGACAGGCTCTCGCGTATGCTCCTGCTATCTTCTCCACTGGCGGTATTGCTGGGCAACGATGAGGAAATATTCCGTAGCAAGGCGCTGGAAAAGATAGCCGCAGAGGGATACGAAGCGACCGCGCGGTCATGGGTGGAGGGTATCACTTTGGGCAGCTTCCTGGAATCGCGTTATGAGAGCTTTCTTTCGGCGGCTGCTGAGTACGACAAGGGTCGTCGCGGGGACATCGCCGAGTTTATTGCCTTCCTGGAGAGTCATGTAGTTCAGGAGCCTGAATCAACAGGAGTCGTCCGCGTGATGACAGTCCACCAGTCCAAAGGGCTGACCTTCGACATGACCATCGTCTCCGGTTTAGAGGGTAAGGGCGCTGGGAATACGGATGCCCTCCATCTTGAAGGAGAGCCCCCAAGCTGGGGCTGCCTGCTTCCCTCCAAGAATCATTCGGCAGCAGATCCCGTGATGAGAGAGGCAACCGAGTCGCTGAGAGCAGAGAGTGAATACGGCAAGCTCTGCACGGCCTATGTGGCAATGACGCGGTCCAAGTTCGCCCTCTACGTGCTGACCTCGAAGCTCGCAACCAGCACGACGGCCAAGAGCTTCGCCAGATTACTCCGCCTGACCCTTTCCGATGATCAGGCGTTCGTGTCGGGACACGCGGACTGGTACGACAGCCATCCTCTCCATACGGATGTGGAGGTGAGTCTTTCCGGGGATGCCACAACTGTGGATCTTCCTAAGTGTATCGCGGGAACTCCTCATCCGGTTTCTCCTTCTTCTCTGACTGGAAAGAAAGTTGCGAAGGTTGCCCAGCCCGAAGGGGATAGTGCCATCTCTCTGGAGGCTGCCGATCTTGGAACCGAGATCCACGAGTTGCTCTCTCGGATCGAGTGGGACACTGCAAAAATCGATCTCTCCAGCTGTTCCAAACCGGCCCGTGAACTTTTGGAAATCTTCCTCAAGTCGGCAGAGGCTGAGGAAGTTTTCTCAAAACCCGGTGAAGATTGGATTCTCTGGAACGAGAAGCCGTTCGACTTGATGGCTGGTGGAAAATGGATCAGCGGGATCTTCGACCGGGTCCATATTCGGCGGGAGGGAGGCAAGGCCGTGGAAGCCCGGATTTATGATTACAAGACCAACCGTTCTACTCCTGAAGCAATCGCCCAACAATACGAGGGGCAAATGGAGCAGTACCGACTGGCAGCCGCGAAGTTGCTCGGAATCACTATCGACAAAGTGAGCGCCCGGACAATTCCCATCCGGCAGTCCTAGCAGCATCGCCGCATCAAAAAAAGTGGAGGTTCGTACTGGAGTCGAACCAGTCTAACAGGTTTTGCAGACCCGTGCCTAACCGCTTGGCTAACGAACCATAAAGCAATCCTCCGCCGAGTTGATTGAGTTAATGAACTCCACCGAGGTCTTACTGTAAAAAGCTTAATGGATTACCCGAGGAAATTCTACACCTAAATCACCTGCCCGAGTGTCTCATCCCTTTGTTCCCTAGAGTGCTAAAAAAAGCCGCAACTTTTTCTGAATGGTGGTGTTCACACTCTTGATGAACACAAACAACACCCCGAACAAGATCCTCATCCCTCTGCTATCGCTGGGCCTGATAACCTTTGGCGCACTTCCGACGCTGAAGGCTCAGGATCAGAATACATCTACGCTATCTACTAATTCCGTTTCCGGAACTAGCTCCAACGGAGGGGGTGGAGGATGGAAGAAAGGACCCCATCATCATGATGGGGCTCGCGCTAGCTTGACGGATGCCGAGCGTCAGCAACTCAAGACCGATATGCACAAGATCAAGAATGATCCCCAGTTGGTCGCGGCCCGCGAAGCGGTCAAAGATGCACAGACCAAGGAGGCCAAGCATGTCGCGCATCGATCCCTCGAGCAGATCAGGCATGACTCGCTGCTGAAGGCAGACCCCTCAATACAACCCGTCCTCGACAAGATGCACAAGAGGGGGGCGGGCCCCTCGCCGAAGTCGAACTAATCACAGGATACAATCATTCAACCGGCGTGGGGAGATCCTCCACGCCGGTTTTTTATTCTCTGAAGGGATCCTAGGGGAAGTGTACAAATCTCCCCTTGACCAGGCTCTCCCTCTTTCGTAGCGTTAGAAATCGCTAGTCGATGCGGGCGTAACTCAGTTGGTAGAGTGCAACCTTGCCAAGGTTGATGTCGAGGGTTCGAATCCCTTCGCCCGCTCCACTTCCTTCTTTAGGAAGTGACTGATTCAAGGATTTGAGCCCGAGTTATTGGTTCGAAACGAGGCCTGGGAAGGCCGAGTAGTAGCCTCCGAAGGAGGACCCGTAGGGTTCACCTCACGGGAGTGAGGTGAATACAATCCCTTCGCCCGCTCCACTTCCTTCTTTAGGAAGTGATGATTTGAAACACGCGAAGAGTTTCGCAACACGTTTCTGTGGCCGCTACTGATCGGCTACCTTCTTGCGGTACTGCACCCAAGCGCTTCGGACTGCGAGGTAGCGATCCATGGAGTTGTTAGTGAGCGACTCGTAGGCGGCGAGTTTATCATGCAGGGTGCGCACGGAGTCTGGCGCGGTTACTGCTGGAACCCAGGGGATGCTGGTCAGCCAGATTGAAACCCAGAAAATAGGACTCAAGGCGTAGTCTCCCGCAAGGCCGACGGTATCGCGCAGGCTCTTCGCCCCATAGAAGGGAAGTACCAGGTAGAAGCCGTGCGGAACCCCCCACTTCGCAAAGGTCTGGCCAGTATCGGCGGCAGGGATGTCAGCCAGCGATGGGAATCGGTCGGAGATGCGGAAGATGCCGAGGAGGCCGATGGTACTATTGAGACCGAATTTCTCGGCCTCTCCGCCGGCGCGTTTCAGATTCCCCTGAAGGGTGTCGTTCACGAAGCGGACCGGGAACGCAAGGTTGTCGCAGACGTTGTAGATCCCTGTTCTGACAGGCTTGGGAAAGAGGGTGTCGTAGGTCCTCGAGATCGGCTTGAGGATGTACCGGTAGAGCTGGTGGTTCACCCAGAAGGTGCCGCGATTGACGGGCTGAATGGGATCGGGAATAGCTCCAATCTGCTTGTATTCGTCGAGGTCGTTATCTGAAGCGAGAGAGGCATGGGACGCCACGGACTTCCCGTCGGAAATTCTTGATTTCGGAATCGATGCGGAGCAATTGGCGTTGCTCGAAAGAGCCAGCGCCCCCAGCAGAAGCATGGGGAGGAGAAGGAGTTTGCGGATGCTCACTGGGTCTCGTTTGCGGAGTGGTTAAGTTACTTAGGGACTGAATCACGAATGAGCCGTGAATATCCGTACTGTAACTGTTGTGCCTTACTCTCCTTGGAAGAGGCAAGAATGGAAATGTTTTACTGCTCCGAGACTTTTTTCCTATTTTGAGTGTAGGCGCTTCGGACGGCGGAATAACGGTCGATAGAAGTGCGGGTGAGGGCCTCGTAGGTGTCGAGTTTGTCGGAGGTCTTGGTGGTTGTCTTGGGTGCTGATACAGCCAGCGTGGTGGCTCCCGCGACGCCACCCAGTGTTCCGTAGGTAAGCCAAGTGACTGGATCGAGGGCGATGTCCCCGGCAAATCCCACGGTGTCACGGAGACTCTTGGGTCCAAGGATCGGCCAGACGATGTAGCAACCGGAAGGGATTCTCCACTTGGCGAAGGTGGCGTCGGTATCGGTCGATGGGAGATCTGCCAGCCAAGGAACCTTTGCGGAGGGCTTCATGATGCCTGCCACCCCTACCGTGGAGTTGTAGAGGAACTTTTCGGTCTCAAGCCCTGCCCGATCAGGCTTCCCCTGCAGGAGGTCGTTGACGAATCGGGTCGGATACTCAGCGTTCAGAAAAAAGTTGGAGATGCCGGTGCGCACCAGTTGAGGGAAGATGAACTTATAGGTCTTGCTCAACGGAATGAAGACGTAGTGGTAAAGTTGGTGGTTGAACCAGAAGGTGCCGCGGTTCATGGGCTCCAAGGGATCGGAGACGGACTTGGCATTGACGTAGTCATCACCGAGATCCTCATTGGGTTTGTTATCGGACTTTGATGATGGGGAGTGAACGGTTTTGTCAGAGGAGTGCTCCTTGTCTGGCTTTTTAACCGTGATCGGTGCGGGAATGGCAGGGGTTGGAGCAGGGGTAATTGCTACTTTGGGCTTAGGAGTGGGCTTAGGAGTGGGCTTAGGAGTGGGGGGGCGGTGATTGGGTGACACGACGCTCTGGAGGTAAAGAGTCTCTCCTCCATATTTTTTAGGAAGAGACGAGTTGCTCTGAACGGGGATGATCTGGCCATCAACGATCACACAGTAAGGGGCGATATTGGTATCGGTGGCTAAGACCACCTGTGCTAAAAAAAAGAAAACCCCGGCCAATGCCAGCATGGCAGACCCGGGGGATAAACGATCTCGAGGAGCCAAATGGAGGGAGCTCATTCCGAGGGGCGGCTCTTGGTTAAGGCTCTTGTTTTTAGCTCTAGTGTTTTCCCTATTTTGATTCGGCCACAGATCGTTGGAGTGCTTGGAGCACAGCGTTAACGCCCCCTTGCTTAAACTCGGAATCAAACTGGGAACGGTAGTTCGCCACGAGACTGACGCCTTCGATCATGACATCGGTGATCAACCAACCTTCCTTGTCCTCCATACGGTAGACCACGTCATAACGGTTTCCCTTGTATTGCGCTGTGGTGGGAATTTCCACGCGCCCTGGTGCCGAGGATGAGGAGGTCTTGTAGATGACGTCGGGATACTCGCCCGGCGTGAACTTGGCGGTGTAGGTGCGGAGGATCAGGGTGGTGAAGAGACTGGTAGCCTCTTTCTGCTGTTGAGGGGTGAACTGCCGCCATCCCGGACCGACGGCCCGGCGGGTCATGATCTGAAAATCCAGGATTTTCTCCAAGACGGGCTGCACTTTCGCAATAAGGCTTGGACGGTCTTTTGACGCTTTGGTGATCGCGACAACCTGATCAACAGAGGACTTCAGACGACTCTCGGCAGCCTCATTCGAGGCCATGACGGATCCCGCCATGAGTGAAAACAGGCAGGCTAGAAGAAAACGAGGTGATTTCATTGTTTTGTCTTACTCTCTTTCTCTAGGTTATCCTTCTTTTTGTCAACGGATCCGAACGCCATTTTGCCGATCAGGGACTCCAGGTCCACCGCAGATTCGGTGAGTGTGATCCGTTCTCCCGATTTCATGGAGGTTTCATCGGCGCCTGGGGAGAGGGCGACATACTTGTCCCCGATGAGTCCGGAGGTCTTGATGGAGGCCATGGAGTCGGTTGGCAAATGGAGCGCCGACACAATCCTGAGTGTGACAATGGCGCTGTAGTCCGAAGGCTCCATCCGCACGCCTTCGACCCTACCCACTGTGACACCCGACATCAGGACGCTGCTGCCCGTGTGGAGGCCTCCGGCATTGGCAAACCGTGACTCGACGACATAGGTGTCTCCGTTGATCAAGGATCCGGTGCCGATCCTGAGTGTGAGATAGGCGATCGCGGCAACGCCGAGCAGCACGAACAGTCCGACATAAAGCTCAAGTTTGGTATGTTTCATAAAGGCTCGGTGTGCTGGATATGCAGGGAATGCTGGAGATCCCGTCGGATCTCCTTGATGTCTAGTGCAAGGGATTGGGTGCTATCACGGAAGCCCGAGACAACGGGTTGAGTCGAGCAGGAAAACTCGTCGGGGGTTCCCTCGAAGCAGATTCTCCCGCCGTTCAGGAGGGCAACGCGGTCGCTTGCCGCAAGGGCTTCGGGAACATCATGGGTGACGATAAGTGCCGTGAAGTTGAAGTGGCGCTGGTATTTCACGATCATGGAGAAGACAGCGTTACGGCGAAGAGGATCAAGTCCGGCCGTCGGCTCGTCAAAGAGCACAAGCTCCGGACGGGTCACGATCGCGCGCGCGAGGGCGAGGCGCTTCTGCATGCCGCCCGAGAGCTGGCTGGGGTAGCGGTCACGGTAGGTTTCCAGTTCGAGCTGGCCCAGAGCCTCCATGCTACGCTTCATGATTTCCTTTTCCCGAAGATCTGTCGTCTGCTCGAGCGGGAGGGCGACATTCTCCAGAGCGGTCAATGAGTCGAAGAGCGCGTTGCTCTGGAAGAGAAAGCTGCAGCGGCGTCGGAATTCCGCGTAGATCCCGTGATCCGAGGCAACCAGCGGGCGCCCATCGAAGCTGATCCGCCCCGAGTCGGGCTGCATGACGCCGGCCAGGCACTTGAGGAAGACCGATTTGCCCGTGCCGCTCGGACCGAGAACTGTGAAGATGCTTCCGCGCGGGATACTAAGATTCACCCCGGTGAGGACAGGGCGTTCGTCGAAGCTCTTCGTGAGTTGCTCGACCTGCAGGAGAAGATCGTGTGTGTGTGTGATCATCATCAGATGAAGAAGGAGCTGATCACGTAGTCGGCGATCAGAACCATGATGCTGGAGATCACCACCGCCCGTGTGGTGGCGGCGCTGACGGCGCGTGCGCCAGTGGCGGACGGGTTCCGGTCGGCGTAGAAGCCCTGGTACGCACAGATGGTCACGGAGAGAAGGCCAAAGCAGGCCGCCTTGATAAAGCATTCCCGGAGATCGCGCGGTTCGATCGCCCTCTCGATGGAGGACCAATAGACCCCCGAGTCGACACCGAGAAGCAGTGATCCGGAGAGACTCCCCCCCCAGAAACCAACGACGACAAAGAGAGCCGTCTGGATAGGATAGACCAGCAATGCCGCGAGCAGGCGTGGCGCTACCAGATAGCCGTGGCTCTCCACGCCCATGGTCTCCAAGGCGACGATCTGCTCGGTATTGCGCTGGATGCCGAGCTCCGCTGCCAAGGCGGATCCCGCCTGGCCAATCAGCATCAGAGCGGCCAGCACCGGGCCCATCTCGCGCACCAGGCTGAGCGAGACAAGGGTCCCAAGCAGACCCACGGAGCCGAAGCGGCTCAGGACATGGTAGCCCTGAAGCCCCAGTACCAGGCCGGTGAAGAGTCCGACGATCAAAATCACCGGAAGGCAGACCGTGCCCTGCTCGTAGACGGAGCGGATAACCCTGCGGGCGAGTCTTCGGGATGTTGCCAAGGCGCCGAATGACCGACCGGTAAACAGTGCAAAATCACCGAATCCAGAAACAATCCGAAGGGTTTCTCTTCCAAGCAAAGGGAGCATTGATCCTGACTTTGCCAGAAAGGTTCTGGTCATGCAACGCCCTGACTTCCCTGGGCAGTATTGCTCAAAAAGGCCTCGATCACATCAAAGGCCCGGTCGATCTGTTCATTCGTGATGCAGTACGGTGGCATTAGATAGATGACATTTCCGAGTGGCCTGAGGAGAACGCCGTGTTCTTGTGCGTAGGCAGCAAGCTTCTTTCCCGACCCCGCAGCGTATCCCGTTTCAGTGCCAGCCAGATCGAAGGCAGCGATCCCTCCCAGTAAACGTGTATGTTCGATCAGGGGATGGCTCGATAGCTGAACAAGACGTTGACTCAACTTCTCATGAATGCGAGCAACCTGTCCCAAGGAATCCGTGGATGCATGGAGGTCGAGGCTTGCTAGGGCTGCGGCGCAGGCAACGGGATTCGCTGTGTAGCTGTGACCGTGTGCGAGGGCCGTGGAGAAGTCGTTGCCTAGGAAGGAATCGAAGAGATCATTCGAGGCGATCGTGACAGCCAGGGGCAAAATCCCTCCGGTGATCCCCTTGGAGAGGCATATCAGGTCAGGAATGAACCCCGTCTGTTGGAAGGCAAAGAAGCTGCCTGTCCGGCCGAAGCCGGTCATCACTTCGTCGAAGATCACTGGGATGCCCCGTTCTCGGAAGAGACGGCAGAGCTCCGACAGGAATCCGGGCGAGTGAAAGCGCATCCCTCCGGAACCCTGCACTAGCGGTTCCACGATGAGGGCGGCGATCTGATCCCTGTCGCTTGCAAGCAAACATGCAATTTCCTTCAGTGCCTCCCGCTCTCCCTCTTCATTGGAAAATCCATCCCAGACCAGGGGAACGGGCAGGGCAACAGTCTCAAAGAGCATTCCGTGGAAGGCATCGAAGAAGCCGGAGCTCCGACCCACGCTCATTGCCCCGACGGTGTCGCCATGATAGCTCCCGCGTAGTGTTACGAAGAGGCGTCTAGGTGTCCCGAGGTTTGCCCAGTGCTGGTGTGCAATCTTGAGCGCCGCTTCGACGGCGGTGGAGCCGTTGTCGGAGTAGAAGACCTTGGCGCTGCCTGTGAGCCCCGCTTTTTCCAGCAGGCGTTCGGCAAGTCGTACCGCGGGTTCATGGGTGGCTCCGGCGAACTGGACATGGTCCAGCTTGAGAATCTGCTCGGAGACAGCCTGTGCCAGTTCGGGGCGTCCGTGTCCGTGGAGGTTCACCCACCAGGAGGAGATCATGTCGAGGTATTCGCGGCCTCCGGCATCCCGAAGAACAGCTCTCGATCCACCGGCCATGGGAATCGGTTCCCTACCCAGGCCGTGCTGGGTGAAGGGATGCCAGACCGCGGCGGCATCACGGGTTAAAAGGGAGTCAGGAGTGGCGGGAGTATCCGAATGATCCATGAAAGAAGTGACATCACAACGGAATCAGGATGGATTTGGAATCGGTAAATAAGGTTTTGAGGGTCTGTTTTGATTCGATTCTAAATGAAAAAATAGCCTCGCGCAGAGGCGCAGGGGCGCAGAGATTGCTGTGCAGATGTGTGGAACGCTCTCAAATTCGGCCTTTTCGGCCTTTCGGGTTTCGTTAGTGGATTCCACGAATGTTTCTCCGCGCCTCTGCGCCACTGCGGGATAAAGCATTTTGGAAAAGGCGGATGATAAATTCGTGACGGCATGAGTACAAAGTTGCCGTTCAACCGTGAAAAATGGATCGTGCTCGGTCTGCTCTGGCTGGTCTGTATGCTCAACTACGCCGACCGTCAGGCGATCAGTAGTCTCTTTCCGTTGTTGGAGCGCGATTTTGGATTCACGAAGGCTCAGCTCGGGCTGATCGGGAGCGCCTTCATGTGGGTCTATGCGGCCTCGGCTCCCTTTGCGGGATTCGCAGGCGACCGCCTCTCACGCAAGAGGCTGATCATGGGGGGATGTCTGTTCTGGAGCGTCATGACGGGGCTGACAGGATGGTGCGGCAAGCTCTGGCAGTTTGTCTCGGCACGCGCGCTGATAGGTCTGGGTGAATCTGTTTATTTCCCGTCGGCCACCTCGATGCTCTCCGGGTATCATGGTCCAAGGACGCGCTCGACGGCTCTTTCTCTCCATCAATCCGCAGTCTACATCGGCACGATCGCAGGAGGAGGGATCGGTGCACTGCTCGCGGAACGCTACGGATGGCGCTGGGCCTTTTACGGATTCGGGGGTGTGGGAATCCTTGTGTCACTGCTTCTTCTGCTAAGGCTCAGGGAACCGCAGCGAGGAGCTTCGGAAGATCCCTCATTCCCGGAGAGGAAAGAACTACTGGGTTTCTTTCCAACGTTGCGAATGCTGTTTTCTCAGCACGGCATACTCCTGCTGATGTTGGCCTTCGCCTGTGCAAATGCTGTCGGATCAATCTTCCTGATTTGGGCTCCCACGTTCCTGTTCGAGAAGTTCCATCTCGGCTTGGTGGCGGCGGGAGTCTCGGCAGTGGCGGCGATCCAGCTGGCCAGTGCCGTGAGTGCGCCTCTCTCGGGAGTGATCGCCGACAGGCTTGCAATGAATGTTCGTGGAGCCCGGATGATTGTTCAGTCCGTAGGGTTGATAGCCGGATCGATCTGCGTGGTTGCTGTGGCATGGGCGCCAACGATGGAGTCGCTGCTCGCCGCTATGATCTGTTTCGGACTCTGCAAGGGAACCTATGACGGAGGGATCTTTGCTTCGGTCTTCGAGTTTGTTGAACCGGGCCAGCGCGCCTCCGTCGCGGGCCTGATGAATTTCATCGGATGGGGTGGTGGTGCGCTGGGTCCCTTGATGGTGGGACTCTTTTCCACCTACGGCTCGGGAACCCCGATGGAGCGGATGAGTAGTGCGATCGCTTGGAGCGGAGCCGCTTATTTGCTAGCTGCGGCGCTCATTCTCGCAAGTCTCAGGATCTACCGCGGGATGCCGCACTTCTCCGCCATCTCCGCTGGAGTGGAGGAGCGGCGTTCCATGGAGGAGAGATAGCTGTCGGTGCGGGGAAGGGGACGGTTGATGCTCTCGGGATGTTCCAAGCGGGAGAAGAGCATCCGATGCGCTCTACTCAGGGGGACGACTTTCTCGCCATAACCGCCCGGAATGTTGCTCGACCAGAAGCGCATGCACTGCACGCCGTTCTTCGTCTCGGTCCCTAGGAAAATAACCGAGTGTCCATGCTCGGTGGCACCGATCCCATCGTTCCAGAAGATCTTCAGGAAATCTCCCGGAAGGGCTCGAGTCAGATCGGTGAAGTTCGGCCCAAGTCCCAGTTCGTAAAAGAGGCGCGCTGTGCCAGGGCCGTTCGCATTCCATCGTCCCCAGATGCCTGTGCCGTCGGGTTGTCCTGTTGGCTTCAGGGCGGTGACAGTCTCAGGGGTGAGGGAGAGTTGATGATTTGATTGAAGGGCCGAAAGGGTCTTCAGAAACACCAGGTAGGTGGCGCCGGAACAATAGCTGGGTACGGCATGGGAGGCCTCCACCCGGAGTGTCCCACTGGAGGTGGTGACCGCGACCTGGAGTGCATGATTGGCCGCAGCAGTTGTGGAATATCCGCCGCCGGACGGCATCGAGGAGATCTCATTCAGGATGAGACGGTTGACGGGGGGAAGAGAGTTGTTGTCTTCCGCGTGCACGGGAGTCATTGAAAGAAGGAGCTTGGAAAACAAACAGAACAGAAGCCGTGACATCATTGCCTCCAACCAAGGTCAAAAGACCTGCCTTCGCAAGGTGGATCATCGCGGCGGGAACCCTCCTGCTGTTTTTGGTTATCTTCTGGTGTTGGCGGCGCCCGTTAGACGGAGTAGGTGGTCTGCCGATTCCCGGGGAGATTGTGATCTCAGTGCCGCAGTTCTTTCAGGGTGACCCGAGATGGAGTGATGAATTGCTCGGTAATACTCCCGGCACTCTGGGAGCCGAGGGCTGTGCGGTTGCTTCGGCTTCGATGCTGCTCTCCCATTACGGAATGGATGTCGACCCGGGACGCCTGAACAAGTTCCTGAAGAAAAACAACGGCTTCGAGGGCGCCGGATGGCTTCGCTGGGAATCAGCGGCTGAGTTCACTCCCGGCCTGATCGAAAAGGCTTACGAAGATCTCCCCTCCTATGCCCTGATCGACTGGAATCTCCTGAAAGGAAATCCCGTGATCGTTCGTCTCAGGCTGCCCAGCGGCATCACCCACTTCGTAGTGATCGTCGGGAAGAGGGGATTCGACTATCTGATCCGTAACCCCGCGGACAATGCGCCCGGGGAATGGGGAGTCGTCGCTCCCCTCTCTAGGATGGGAGTTCCACTCGAGGCCCTCCGTTACTACCGCAGAATCCGCTGAGTCCGGTGATGGGCCTTACTTGACCGTCGCTTTCTCCGGAGCCTTTTCTCGGAGAGGCATCACAAGCTGCGGACCGGCATTGAGAGGGACGTAGACGCGGTCGGCTCCCTTGATGTTCTCGGCCTGCAGATACTGGATGTAGGAAGGCGAGAGGACCGCGCTGATGGAGGTGATCGCCTTGGCCCGTTCGACTGCCTCGGCAGCAGAGCGCGCGCCGGCCGCCTCTCCATTCTTGCGCTCGATATCGATGTTCTTCTGCGCGATCTGCTCCTCGATGGCCTTCTGCTCGAGAGTCTGGTTGAGGGCGACCTTGGTAGCGATGGCTACGATGACCTGCTGGGGAGGGGAGGCATTGCCCATCACGACAGACATGACCTCGAAGGGTGTGTTCTTGAGCAGATCCTTCACCTGGTTACCGATGTCCTGCGAGATAGAGGTCAGGGACTCGTTGACCGAAAGGCCGTCATGTTTTGCCACGACGGAGCGAGTGATGGTCCGGAAGGGTTCGCGGATGAACTGGTCGTAGGCTGCCTTGGCAATCTTGTCCGGGTTTCCGGTACTCTCCCAACCTCCGAACTCTTCCATGAAGCGGCGTACCGACTTCTCGTCGGGCTTCAGGCGCCAGACGATATGGGCCTGGCTGGAGAGGGGGAGCTTGTCCTTGGCCAGAATGGCACTGTCGGCATCAAAGGCTTCGGAGTAGGTGTAGGGGGTGATGGAGACGGCCTGCCCCCAGAGGCGCCAGCGCATGCCCGTGGAGGCGGGACCGAAGATTACCTCCTTGAACTCTCCTTTGCCCAAGATCGGCTTGGAGTAGATGTAGCTCGCATAGCCTGCGGTGACGCGGACGTTGGAGACGTTCGGAGCTAGGAAGAAGAGAGCGAAGGCAACCAGAGCTGCTATTCCGATGACGGGGAGGGGTGCTTTCTGCATAAGGAATCAGTGAGTCAGTTTGGGAGTTGAATCAAGCGCCATTCTCCTGCGATGAAACAGGGCAAGAAAATCTATGCTGTTTCCACTTCAGTGCGGGTCAACAGCAGGGCGATCAGACTGATCAGCGCCATGGCGGCTAGATAGAATCCGACGGATCCCAGTCCGTGACTCATGGCCAGCGAGGTCGCCAGATAGGGAGTCAGCGAGGCCCCAAGGATCCCAGCGAGATTAAAGGAGATCGAGGCTCCCGTGTAGCGCACCTCCACTGGGAAGAGTTCCGAGAGGAAGGTCCCGAGCGGTGCATAAGTGACCCCCATGAGCAGAAAGCCAATAACGAGTGTTGCCACCACACCTGGAGTTCCCGCCGAGAAGAGGCGTCCGAAGAGTAGTCCGAAAATCAGGATAGCCACGGTGGCTAGAAGGAGCATATTCCGGCGCCCGATCCGCGAGGAGATCCATGCGGTGCAGGGAATTGAAAGAGCGAAGAAGAGTACGCCGGCAAGCTGTATGATCAGGAAGGTTTCCCTAGAATAGCCAAGCTGCGTGGTGCCCCAGGAGAGCGAGAAGACAATCAGGATGTAAAAGATCACAAAGGCTGCTACCGCGGCGAAGGTTCCCAGGATCACGATGCGGAGATGGTTCCGCAGGAGATCGATCATCGGCAGGGCAACAGGACTCCTGCGCGCAGATGCTTCCAGAAAGGCGGGTGTCTCGGTGATGTTGAGCCGGACATAGAGTCCAACGAGCACCAGCACACTGCTGGCGAGAAAAGGGACCCGCCAGCCCCATGTCAGGAAGCTTTCTGCATCAAGATTTTTGCTTAGCAGGAGGAAAATGGCGCCGGAGAAGAGGAAGCCGATGGGCGCTCCAAGCTGGGGAAACATTCCGTACCAGTCGCGTTTTCCGGGAGGAGCATTCTCGGTAGCGAGCAGAACCGCGCCGCCCCACTCCCCGCCAAGACCAAAGCCCTGTCCGAAACGGCAGAGAGCGAGCAGGGCGGGTGCGGCCAAACCAATCGAGGTGTAGGTCGGTAGAAGGCCGATCAAGACGGTGGAGAGTCCCATCGTCAGGAGGGCCGCAACCAAGGTCGTTTTTCTTCCTATCCGGTCGCCAAAATGGCCGAAAAAGATCGATCCGAAGGGTCTTGCAAAGAAGGCCAGGGAGAAGGTCGCCAGTGATTGGAGTGTGGCTGCCGTGGGATCACCCTGTGGGAAAAAGAGTTTCGGGAAAACGAGAACCGCTGCCGTGGCGTAGATATAGAAGTCGAAGAACTCGATAGCCGTCCCGGCTAGACTTGCGATCAAGACGCGTGAGGCGGAATTTCCCGGGTGGACGGCCGAGATAGTTGGGGAGTGAGGAGTCATGGGATTTTCGTTCAGGAGGGGATGCCTCAAGATAAGGTGTTCTCTCCGATATCAGGAGCTGTTAATGAAAGGAATGGATTTTCCCCGATGGCGCCTGCTTCTTCTGGCCGGTGGACTTGCACTGCCTCCCTGGACGCCCTTGCACGCGGAGTTTTCAGCCCGATCGGAAGTTGCGCACTCGGCTGCAGTCAGAGCAATGAGGGAAACGGCCCCGAAGCGTTCTTTAAATTCCCATAAACTTAAAGTAGCGGTCTGTGATCGCCCTCCGTTCAGTTTTAAGGACGGGGTCGGAGCCTGGAGCGGTCTGAGCGTCGATCTCTGGGAGCAAATCGCAGGAAAGCTTGGGATCACCTACGAGTATGTCGAGATGCCACTGGTTGAGATCATGAAACAACTGCGCACTGGCAAGTGCGATCTGAGCCCAGTCATAGCGCTTTCCGGTGAGGAGGCAGGTAATATCGAATTCACCGAACCGTATCTCTTCAGCCATGGGGCGGTTTTGACCCCCCGTAAATCCCTGTTGCAATCGCTCGGCACATTCCACGGGATCCTGATGAACAAAAGGGTGCTCATTATCTTCCTAGCGATGCTGCTCGGGATGATTTTCTTCAGCCTTCTCCTGATGTTCGTCGAGAGGAAACATGAGAAGGGGCATTTTAGCGGCCTCTCGGTGAAAGGCTTTGGTTCGGCTCTCTGGTTCTCAGCCGTCACCATGACAACTGTCGGTTATGGCGACAAAACGCCGCTCTCTCTGGTTGGACGCCTGGTCACCTTTTTTTGGATGCTCGCGGGGGTGCTGATCATCGCCGTGTTCACGGGAACGGTCGCTTCCTCTCTCACCCGCGCCGAGATGAAAGAGGGCATCGTCAGTTTCAACGATCTCCCTCGATTCAAGGTTGGGTGTGTCGCCGGGTCACGGATGGATTTCCTGCTCCAGGAGCGGGGGATCCCCGCTAAACGCTTCAACACCTACGACGAAATCAAAAATGCCGACGAGATGGGTCTGATCACTGCGTTTGCCGGAGATGTAGTGCCGCTGCAATACATGATGAACCGCAACCCTGATTTGAAGTGCGATCTCTACACGCTTCCCGACTCGGCGATGATTTATGCCTTCGCCACGAGGCAGGGACTTCCGCAGTTGTCAGCGATCAACCGCGAGCTTCTCAAAGTCTCCTTGCTCCCTGACTGGCGCTCCAAGGCCGAAAGGTGGACGGGGCCCCTGAGCCTATGAGTCTCTGAGCTTATGAGTCTCTGAGTTTTTAAGCCTTTAGAAAAACGGAACTACGGAATCACAGAACCACGTCAGAATTTCTTCTGCTGAGCTTGGGAGAACCAGTCTCCACCGGTTCCGGGTTTTCCTGAATCGTTGCGCATAAAACGGCTGAGGTCCTCTCCTCGGCCTCCCTGACCGCGGCGATCACCACCCGGAGTTCCCCCGCCCTTAGGATCACGAGGCGTGAGGTCTACCTTGGTCTTCAGCGAGAGGGCGATGCGTTTGCGGGGCAGGTCTACCTCCATAACAGTCGTCTGGACTTTCTGGCCGACCTTCAGGAACTCGGCGGGGTTCTGGACGAAGTCGTCGCTGATCTGGCTGATATGAACGAGGCCGTCCTGATGGACCCCGATGTCGACGAAGGCCCCGAAGGCGGTAACATTCGTCACGATGCCGGGGAGCTTCATGCCCGGTTGGAGATCCTCCATTTTCTCGACACCGTCTGCGAAACTGAAGGCCTCGAATTGCTCGCGGGGATCGCGGCCCGGCTTGGCCAGCTCGGCGACGATGTCCTTGAGAGTCGGAAGCCCCACCTCGGGGGTGGCATAGCTCTCGAGCTTGATTGCTGATCGCTTGGCCGGATCTCGCAGGAGGTCGGCCACGGAGCAGCCGAGATCAGCCGCCATGCGATCCACGAGTTCGTACCGCTCGGGATGGACGGAGCTGGCATCGAGGGGATGGGCGCCGTCGCGGATCCGAAGGAACCCCGCCGCCTGTTCGAAGGCCTTCGGCCCCAGGCCGCTGATCTTGAGGAGCTCGGCGCGGGACTTGAATGGGCCGTTGGTATCGCGGTGGCTGACGAGACTCGCCGCCGTGCGGGAGTTCAGGCCCGAGACATAGGCCAGGAGATGACGGGAGGCCGTGTTGAGCTCGACGCCTACCTTGTTCACACAGGAGATCACGACATCGTCGAGGGAACGCTTCAGAGCGGCCTGATCGACATCGTGCTGGTACTGGCCAACACCGATCGATTTCGGATCGAGCTTTACGAGCTCAGCCAGAGGATCCATGAGGCGTCGGCCTATGGAGACGGCTCCGCGCACGGTTAGGTCCAAGTCCGGGAATTCCTCACGGGCGATTTCACTCGCCGAGTAGATGGATGCCCCACTCTCGCTCACCACGACGATCTGGATGGAGGAGGGAAGTTTGAGTTTCTTCACGAAGGACTCGGTCTCGCGCGAGGCGGTGCCGTTGCCGATGGCGATGGCCTCCACCTTGTGAAGACGGACGATATTCAGGATGGCCTCGGCGGCTTCGAGTTCCTCGCCCCGGCTCCGACCCGGATAGATGACCTCATTGGCTAGGAGCTTTCCCTGACGGTCGAGCAGGACGATCTTGCAGCCGGTGCGGAATCCGGGATCAATGCCGAGTGTGATCTTCTGTCCGAGAGGGGAGGCTAGCAAGAGCTCACGGAGATTGTCGGCAAAGACGCGGATCGACTCCTCGTCGGCCTTCTTCTTGTAAAAACCGCGGGCCTCGACCTCCATGGCGAAGCCCACCAGTCGTTTTAGACAATCCTCGCAGGCTAGCTTCACCTGTTCGGAGGCCCTTGAATTCCCTTTCACAAAGAGCATGAAGAGAATGCCAAGCGCCTCGTTCTCGGGCGGCGTGAGTCGGAAGTAGAGGAATCCCTCGGTCTCGCCGCGACGCATGGCGAGGATGCGGTGAGAAGGCGCGGTGGCGGCCGGTTCACTCCAGTCGAAGTAGTCCTTGAACTTGGCTCCCTCCTCTTCTTTGCCGGAAATGAGGGTCGATTTGATGACTCCCTTGTTCAGGTAGAGGCTGCGGAGTTGGGCACGCAATGTGGAGTCGTCGTTAATCCGCTCGGCTAGGATGTCTCGTGCACCAGCCAGGACGGCGGCCACGGTATCGAGGGTGGAGGTCTTGGCATCGACGGTGACTGAGTTGCCGACATAGGGGACAGCGAGTGCCTCCGGATCGGTCGCGGGATCCTGAGCCCAGAGGATCTCGGAAAGAGGTTCCAGACCGAGTTCCTTAGCGATGGTCGCACGGGTGCGCTTGCGCGGCTTGAAGGGAAGGTAGATGTCCTCGAGTGAGTTCAGGCTGGAGGCAGTCTCCACCTTAAAGCGGAGTTCCTCGGTGAGGAGTTTGCGTTCCTCGAGCGAGGCAATGATCGATTCGCGCCGCTTATCGAGCACCTCCAGCTGCTCCAGGCGATCGCGGATCGCGGTGATCTTGACCTCGTCGAGTTCCCCGGTGCTTTCCTTGCGGTAGCGGGCGATGAAGGGGACGGTGGCTCCCTCTTCGAGTAGGACGGCAGTGGCGGCGACCTGACGGGGCTGGAGGCCGAGTTCGGCGGTGATTTGGACGAGATGTTTTTCGATCATTTGGAAGGTTGTTTAGGCTGAAGGCTATTAGACTGTTAGGCAAAAGACTCACAGGGATGAAGGGGATGAAGGGGATGAAGGGGATGAAGGGGATGAAGGGGATGAAGGGGATGAAAGGGATGAAAGGGATGAAAGGGATGAAAGGGATGGGGAATCTGAATAAAGCCTGAACCTAGGTCCGCTTTGGTGATGGGTTAAAAATGCGGAACAAGTTGCCGAAGTTTTTCTTCATTCCTTCCGAGAAGGAGAGGTAGTTTTCGTTCCTCTCGCCGCCCCGAGGAATGGCGTCGAGCACGGCCGAGACTGAGAGTTCGGAAAGCTCGTAAGCCGTGGAGCAGATACCAGCCGCCGAGGCGTGGTGCGCGTCGCTGGCGGACGTGCCAGCAAGACCGCGCCGGGCCGCATAGGCGGCGGCCTTGGCATTGAAGCCACGAAGGGTGACGGCGGCATTGAAGGTCTCGAGAGCCGCAAGGTCCAGCTGATCGAGAATCTCTTCGCGGATACCGGCGCGGAACGAGTCGTAAGCATGAGGGGCAATGCAGATGCCACCACGCTGTTTGACGGCCGCCGCTACTTCAAGGGCCGGGGCTCCCTTCATTTTAGGGAGTGTGATGCCGAGGCAGAGGAGATGACCATCGGCTGTGGAGACCTCGACGCCGGGAATAATGAGAAAGCCATCGACTGGAAGTCCATCCTCACGCATCAGCCCTGCTTTGGTGAGATAAGCGACGGCCTCGCAAGTATTATGATCCGTGATGGCGATGCCGCTCAGGCCTCGTTGTTTCGCTGCCGCGATCATGGCCTCGGGGGTGCCACGCCCATCCGCAGAGTAATGGGTGTGGAGATGCAGGTCGAAGGCGTGGCGCATTGTTGCATTTTGGCGGGTCCTTGCATCAGATGCCAAGCATCCAACGCAAGTTTGGGTAACTTTTCTGTTACCGGTCCGCTTGATTTAGAAAAGAACTCCCGCAGAGCAACTGTGGTTTTTAGCAAGGGGCGAGTTGTGATTTTTTGATGAGGCATTGGAGGTGGATGAGGAGCTTGCGCATGGCTGCGACGATGGCGCATTTGTAGGGTTTTCCCCTGTCTCGAAGACCTTGGACAT